>NZ_JALJRL010000050.1:0-3179 GCF_024519675.1 Mesorhizobium sp. Mes31
GCCATCTCGACCACCATTTCCTCGATCGAGGCAAGCTTGACATAGAATGGCGGCACTGGCGGCGCGATGATCGCCCCCATCCGGGCGAGCCTGAGCATCGCGTCAAGGTGCCCTTCGTGGAGCGGCGCCTCGCGCGGCACGATGACCAGCCGGCGCTTTTCCTTCAGGACGACATCGGCGGCCCTTGTAAGAAGGTTGTCGCCCAACCCATGCGCCATCGCCGCCAAGGTCCGCATCGAACAGGGAACGACGATCATGCCATCCGTTCTGAAAGAGCCGCTGGCAATGGGTGCGGCCAGGTCGTGATAGGAATATGCGTGGTTGGCGACAGACGTCAGTTGGGCAAGGCCGTCGACGCCGAGCTCATGGGCGACGGTCAATCGCGCGCCCTTGGAGACGACGAGATGCGTCTCCACTCCGGCCCTGACCAGTTGACGAATGGTTTCCAGCGCGAGCACGGAGCCGGATGCCCCGGTGACACCGATTATCAGCCGTTTGGTCATTCTTGCCCCTGAGCGGTCGTTTGCGAAAAAAACTCGTTCCATCGTTGGGATACCTGCTCCTGGATATCGGCTGACATGGTCAGTTCCTTTCCCCATTCGCGGGAGGTTTCCGATCCAATCTTGCGCGTCGCGTCGAGCCCGATCTTTCCTCCAAGCCCCTCGAGCGGTGACGCGAAATCGAGCTGGTCGATAGGGGTCCGATCCACCTGCATCAGATCGCGCGAGGGATCCATGCGGGTGGCGACCGCCCACATCACGTCCGGCCATGATCGAATATCGATGTCGTCATCCACCACGACGATCATCTTGGTCATCGAGAACTGCGGCAGCAGGGACCAGAACCCCATCATCACGCGCCTGGCCTGTCCGGCATATTTCTTTGCGATCGAGATAACGGCAATCCTGTAGGAACAGGCCTCCGGCGGAAGCCATACGTCGACGATTTCCGGTATTTGTTGGCGCAGGAGCGGCTTGTAGACATCGAGCAGCGCCTCGCCGAGGACCGAGGGCTCGTCGGGCGCGCGCCCGGTGAACGTGGTCAGGTAATTTGCCCCGTCGCGGACGCGAACGCGCTTGAGGTTGAATACGGGGTATCGTTCCGGCGCGTTGTAATATCCGGTGTGGTCGCCGAAGGGGCCCTCCAGCGCCGTCTCTGTTGGAAAGACGACACCTTCAAGCACGATTTCCGCACTGGTTGGCGCGTGAAGCATGATGCTCTTGCAGGGCGCCAATCCGACTCGGCGATTGTTGATCATCCCGGACAGTGCCAGCTCCGACACGCCTTCGGGCGCCGGCATCACCGACGCGATCAACGTGGCGGGGTCCGCCCCGATGACAACTGCCACCGGCATCTCAAGGCCCCGCGCCTGCCACATGCGATGTTGGGCGGCGCCACCTCGCATGGGCAGCCATCGTATGATGGCGCGATCACGAGCAATCACTTGCATGCGATATACGCCCAGATTGTATGTGCTCGGATCGTCCTCGCCAGGTGGGCGAGTGATAACCACGGGCCATGTTATGAGGGGGCCGGCGTCTCCTGGCCAACAAGTCTGGACGGGAAGAAGCGAAAAATCCGGATCGGCCTCCCGCCACTCTCCGGGCGGGGAAACGATCTTCGGCCGCGCCGCGAAGGCCCCGCGCGCCACCGGCAGCATCTGTCGGGCCTGGCGAAGGCTCCGTGGAGCCCGAGGCGATCTCATCCACGCAAGAAGCGCGCCCAGGGTTTCCAGCCCAGGAAGGTCGGTGCCAAGGCCCCAGGCGACACGTTCCCGGGTACCGAAAAGATTCGCGACGACCGGAAAGGCCGACCTGACGCCGCGATCGTCGATGGGCGTGGTCAGACGCAGCGCCGGGCCTTTCGCGGCGATCACCCTCCTGTGGATCTCGGTCAGTTCGAGCCGTGTCGAAACAGGCACCCCGACGTCCTGCAGTTGTCCATTCCCATCCAGGTACGAAAGGAATGAGCCGAGGTCCGAAAACGACGGGAGGCAGCGGTGATGCATGGCGAATTCCGGCTCGACCGGATCGTCGGGCGCGCAATTTTGCCATGCGCGCCGACGAGAAACTTTGCGCTAGCGCAAAGAGCGATCGATCCGTCCGCGCTAATTTTCGAACTTGGTACCGTAGGAAGCGGTCGCTCCACGATAGCGAAGGCGGGCAGACCGTCGTTGGCGACGCCGCGCAATAATGAGGGATTTCACATGGCCGGCAATCTGATTAGCGAAACTGTCGAAGCTTGGCGGTCCGTAATTTCCCTTCTCGCGGACCGCCGGCGGAGCAGGGCAGCGACAAGAGAATTTTGGGCAATGGGTACGGATGAGTGCACGGGCATTCTGAATGACATCGGTCTGTCGCGACGTGAATTCGACGATGCCATGCGGTTGCCATACGCCTCGGAAGACCTGCTTTCTTCGGCGATGCGTTCAGCCGGCATCGATCCGGACAGTTTTCAATCGCTGCAAGCGCACGGTTTCATGTCACGCACCTGCATCACCTGCCCGCATCGCCGCCAGTGTCATGATCATCTGGCCGCCTTCGATTTCGAAAGCCACTACCAGGATTTCTGTCCGAACAGCCAGAATTTCGCAGACCTGCTCGAGAACGGACCCAGCACGTAATCCGCCGCGTAATCCGCTTGAGCGACCCCCAATGGACAGGATGCACTGAATGGTGACGGGAAACACGGAACCGACATTGCCGGCGTTCGTTCGCCATCTTTTCCCGGCCTTCGCCGGCTTGCCACTCGGGCCGTTGCTCACGCTGTCCTTGCGCTCTTTGGCCGGGCGACAGCCTCGATTGTTCGACCGCCTCGGCGAACATCGAACAGCCTGCTATTTCATCGACCCGATCGACCTTGCCTTCGCATTTACCGTCGTTCCGGACGCGGAGCGCTCGATCGTTCGTGTCGTCAGGAAAAGTGAGGCCGCGACATCAAGCGTCCAGATCAGGGGACCTATTCTGACACTGTTGAGCCTGCTCGACGGCACGCTTGATGGCGATGCGCTTTTCTTCAGCCGGATCATCTCGATCAGCGGCCGCACGGAGGCGGTGCTCGCGCTGAGGAACACGATCGAGGATGCCGAGCTTCGCCCGGCGGATCTGCTCGGCTTGCGCGGCGCACTGGCTCGTCTTGTCGATACGGGAATTCTCGGTGCGCTGGATGTCGCGCGCCAA
>NZ_JALJRL010000051.1:0-3169 GCF_024519675.1 Mesorhizobium sp. Mes31
ATGCGTGAGATGATCGTTCCGAAGTCGTTCGCGGCCCAGCGAACGAACGCGAAGACCGTGCCGGGGCGATAGGACAGGATGCGCCGGCGACGATCAACAATCTGTTCGTGGGCGTGCGTGCCGAACCGTATCCAGTTCTCGATCCTCTTCTCGACCCAGGTCAGTTCGACATGGATGAGATTGTCGCTAGCGTGGTGCGTGGCCGGGAACGGGCCGCGCATGCGGGGAGCCGCGATGCCAGTCATTTCGGTTCTCCTGATGCGGTGGGAAATGCGCGCGCGAGCCTCGCGCGCAGCGTGTTGGCGACGATGACGTCGTGCTCGAAAGCGGCGATGCGTGCGCGCACCTGAGTCGTCATGTCGGTGGTCGGGCGCACGACGAAGGTCGCGAACTGATTTCCCTTGCAGGTCAATTCACCGGCGAGAAGCAGCGTCAAAGTTGCCTTGCCGACACGGCTCTTTCGATTGAGGAGTGCGGCGATCATCGGGAGGCTCCCGAGCGCGGATCAAGAGGCGGATTGGGGGCTTCGGAGACGCTGGTTGCCGTGTTGCGATCGCCGGAAACCGTCGACGTGCTCGGGGTCTTGTTGGTGGTTACGCTGAGTGCGTGGCTGGCTCGCCGGACGAGCCTCTGCACATCGCGCGTACGCACTTCAAGGTTAGATTCTGGGTTAGAGTCTAAGTTAAGGACGCGATTTCGGCTTTGGTTTCCTAGGGTTAGGCCCCGTTTGGGTTCCTGATAGCACGAGCCTGCGGTTCCCGATGGCACGATAGTTCCGGTTCCCGATAGCACGATGCCGTCCACAGGCTTTCCACAGGAGGCGATCCGCTCGAAAGCGAGCAGCGTCCGGCCGCCCATCTCCACTTCGAGGAAGAGCGTGTAGCCGGGCAGCGGCTGGCGGCGGATAATGTCGCGCAGCTCGAAGGCAAAGCGCTTGTGGGGCGACAGGCTGCCGGATTTCTGGTGAAGGTGACGGAAGTCGAAGCGCCAGCCGTCGCGCTGGCGTCCGCCATGCTTGCGCACCAGCCGATAGAGCCAGCGCTCCAGCCCGCCAGTCAGGTCGAAATAGGCGCGATCGATCGTCAGCACGAGCGCGTCATCGAGGACTGCCTGGTAGAACCAGTCGGGGACGATCAACTCGATCCCCGCGGCTTTGCCATGGCGATCGATGCGCTCCTGCCACTCATTGATCCATGAGAAGCGGTGACGCCGGCCTTCGGTAAGCTGACGGATCGTCGTCGAGACGGTGGTCGACTGCAGCCGATCAAGCGCCGCCTTGAGGCGTTGATAGTCGCGAAGGCTCTTGCCGCGGCCGACGAAGGTGAGAATCTCATAGGGCGTGGCGGCCATCAGGCGCGAGGTGCGAAGGCCGGCGTCGCGCGCCTCGACGATCTGGCTCGCGGCCCAGATCAGGATGTCGGCGTCCCAGATGGTCGCCATGCCATGATCGGGTACGGCTTCGACCCGGATCGTGACGTTGCCGGCCGTGAAGTCGATTGGCGCGACGCGATGGGTCTTGGAGAGGGAGAAGAACGGATAGGCCATGAGATCCTGCGCATCTCGTGGGGCGAAGTCGCCAGGCAGCGCCCTGAATAGGTCGAGTTGCCCGCGCTCCGAAAGGGATTGGTTTCGCGCCGCCATTTGGAAATCCGCGCGCGGTCAGCGTGCGTATCGTCCGCCATGCGTCGGCGGCGTCGGCGTGTGACGCTTGGCCGGCAGGACCGACCCACGCGGATCGGATGTAGAGGTGACAGCGCCGCGTTCGGCCCAAGCCTGAAGATCGTCGACGGCATAGACGACACGGCCGCCGAGCTTGCGGTAGGAAGGACCAGTGCCATAGGTACGGTGCTTTTCGAGCGTGCGGGCGGACAGGCTGAGGAAATCCGCGGCTTCCTTGGTGCGCAGGAAGCGCGGCGGCAAAACGGCGATATCGGGTCGCATGGGTCGAACCTCCGTGGGGTTTTGGGCAGCCGCTGGCGTTCAGCGGTGGACGGAGACCACGGTGGCGGAGAGTGAGCTTCGTCAGGGATGGGGAAGTTGAGGGGGGCTAAAACTCCACCCCTTTTGCGCGGCCAGAGCCGCTAGGATCGACGGCGATGACGCAGGATCTGCAAATAGCCGCCGCCGATCATGGCGGTGGCGCCTTCGACGAGACCGATCACCGCATCGCGCAGCGCGGAGGTTTTCCAAGGATCGGCGGCGACGCGCTTAAACCCGTAAAGCGCGACCGCAATGTCGCGGTAGCTCGCGCCATTCGAGTGGCCGTCAGCGGCCTGTATCATCAGTCGAAAGCGGCGGCGCTGCTGCGGGGTCATCCGCGTGTCCGAAGGTGTGGGGCGCCCCTGCAAGGAACGCCAGAAACGGGTGAGTGCTTCGATCCGTCCCAACGTTTCTGCATCCAGGGGGATCAACGCCGCCAAAGGGCCGTGCGGCTCACTACCCGGCAGAAGCAGAAGTTGAGTGGCGACACCTGCACTATGGACAGTGTGGCGTCCTTCCACACTGTCGCGGCTTACACCCATGCCGGTCAACGGCGCCGATCGCAAGGACGACAGGAATTCCGGCGCCGGCACAAGAGAAACCACAGCTGGATCGACGTGAGGCGACCAGAAAACGTCTTGCGCCAAGGCGGACAAATCCGGCGTGGCCGGGAAATCGCAACCCCCACTGCCGCTGTGCCTCAGGGTGGAAGGGTGCTTTTTCGGATCTTGTGGTCAGGAGCGCTTGGTAGTGCCGTTGATAGGGTTCGTGACGCCGCAGACACTCCCAGGCGAGCCCTTCGATGGGTAATGTATCGAAATAATCATAGCTGGCATTGTCTCGCCAATGCGACGTATCCGGCCTCATCCAAGAGCTCCTCGCAAACAACGCGTAGACCCCGCCTCCAAACGATTCCGGGTTGTAGCGATTGGCGGAAGACCCTTGCCGGGCATCGGGTGATGCCACTTCGGCATCACCCGCGAACCTCAGGCGCTGTGGTGCTAGTTGCCGGGTCGACGCAAGAGATGACGGTAGCCTGCACGCGCCATCCAGCGCGCTCGCGCCAGATGGCTGTCGTGGATGCGCCGGGCGCGTTGTGGCTCCTTCGTCAGATCAATGCCGAAGAGGATTTCAACCACCTCGCGCCAGTCCGCGCCGTCGTCGGCGGCGTCAAGCAGGCGCACATAGA
>NZ_JALJRL010000052.1:0-2436 GCF_024519675.1 Mesorhizobium sp. Mes31
TGGAATTTCCCCCATCGACGTATCGGCATCTCACCAATGGAACGGTGCTGGAGGCATACTGCGATGCGTGGACTCGACGACTTTCTGGCTGAGTGCGACCATGGCCCACGGATCAACGGACTAGCCGGCTTTTTCGCAGCGACCGCCGCTGGCAAGAGCGGGATGCCAATCCGCAAACCCGTCGTCGACGCCCGCCTTCTGCCGAGCGATGAAATCTTACGCGACCTAGTTGCCCTGCATGCGGCACGACAAGGTTTTTTCGACCAGCACTATCACGGCAGCATTCCCTACAGACTAGAGGAAGAGTGCCGGATGGCCTACGCAGTGCTGAAATACGCACGGCACCGTGTCGCTCCGCTTGCGCTATACAGCCTTGGAACAGCGGAAGGCACGATGGCGAGAACGTTGTCGGAACTGTCCGAGGGACAGATACGCACGCTGTCGTGCAGCCCAAACGCGGAGAATTACACGAGCTTCATGGCCTACGGCGAACCGCCGCACGCCGACTTCTTCATTGGACCCTTCCATAAGTTGACCAAGGACGTTCTGGGTTCAGATCCGCGACTGGCAAATTTCGCGCACGGCTTCGATATTATTCTGGAAGATACGACCTTTCAGATGTACTCGCCAAACAGAGCAAGCCAGATCGAGTTCGTGACCCAGCACCTCAAGCAGGACGGTATCTTCGTCTTCGTCGAGAAGTTCCGGGCTACCGAGGAGCCGGACTACAGGCGTCGCGAATATCAGAAGGATTTCGGCTTCAAGGCGCGCTATTTTCCCCCAGACGAAATCGAGAAAAAGCAGACCCTCGTTCTGAATACCATGTTCGGCAATGAGGTGACTTTGGCAGAGATGGCCGACGCCATACGCGCGCATTTCAGCCACTGCGCCCTGACATGGAACAGCGGAAACTTCTGTAGCCTCGCGGCGAGCAATAGCGAGGAAAACCTGAACCGGTACCTTTCCCAGATGGCCACTCCAGCCATTCCGCACGAGTACGTCTACGAAACCAGCTTGTATCCGACCCTGCCGGTTAGCGTCGTCGCCGCGCAGGAATAGGCTCCTATGCCTTGAGACAGGTCAACAACACGTTGCGCCGTTTGGACCATGTCTTCGCAGCTGTCGACCATGGTAGCCTCAGGCAGGCCGCAAGAGTTCTCAGAGTGAGGGAATCCTGTGTCAGCCGAAACATCGTTGCTCTCGAACAATTGCTGGACATGCAGTTGTTTGATCGCGACGTCCATGGTGTTCGGCTGACCGAAGCAGGCCGGGCCTGGACTGACCTCGTCCGGGCTCATTATGAAGGCTTGCACGATGCCATGGCCGGAGGTGGTCCTGGCGACCAGGATGCCAAAACAGTCAAGATAGGGTTGTGCGGCCAGATAGGCCGGGCGTTCGTGGCGCGCCTTGTCGATCGATTTCGCAGCTTACATCCGGACGTGAGCATCGCCATCGAGGACGTTCCCCAAGAACAGTGTCTGGCGGCAATACGTCGCCGGCGCCTTGACATCGTCTTCACGCACGGGATCGAGAACGGCGCCTTATGCCGCAGCGAGCGATTTGGGCACGAGCGCTTGTTCGTTCTCCTGCCCGGTGGCCATCCGCTCGCTGAAAGGCCGGCAGTCAGATGGAGGGATCTTGCAGATACTTGTCTGCTGGTTTCGGTCGGATCTCCGCAGGATCCGGTTTTGCTGGAAAAGATTGCCGCAGATGGTGGCCCCGCTATTCAAATATGTCGCGCGAGCGAAGCGACGGTCATCCTCAAGGTGCAACTCGGTCAATGCGTTACTCTGGCGGGCGGCGGTTTTGCCAGGACAGTCGCCATCGACGCTACAGTGTGGAAACCCATCGACGGTCAGAACAGCATCAGTTCGATTAAGGCGGTGTGGCTGGAATCGAACCCAAAGCGTGCGCTTCTGCGGCTGGTTGGGACCGCAAGAAACATGGTGACAGCAACGCGACCCGGGCCTACCCCTGTCAATTCAGGAAGTACGGAACGCCGCGGGCGCGATTTCTGAAGTCACGCCATGATTGAGAGGCGCGACTGACCCGGTTCGACTTCAGCCGCCGGCCCTTAGTCCCCCTCCGAACGCTTTGCCCTGGCAAAGCCTCGATCCGTCGCAATGAACCGCTCCAACATCGCAACGATGAGGCGCGGCGCATCGGCGGGCCGTTGCCCCGCTTCGCGGCCGAGGATCTCGGCATAAGCGGTCAGATCGCGGTGCAGTGCCGCGGGGAGTTCCACCATGACCTTGACGGGTTTGTCGTCGGCGATCGGCCCCAGTTTCAGCTTGGCCATTTTCAGCCTCCGTAAGGTTCGAGCACGAGATCGCGTGTGACGATCACGCGCACCGGGAATCCCGGTCGGATGGTGAGCGTCGGCGCTATGTTGAGCTGCCGCTGGACGATCTGCTGGCCTGTCTGGCTGATGCTGTC
>NZ_JALJRL010000053.1:0-2421 GCF_024519675.1 Mesorhizobium sp. Mes31
GTTGATTGCGACACCCATCAACCGGCGAACATCGACCGGAAACTCGCGCAGGTCGGCCTTCGACGACCCCATCCATACTGCGGGCTTTTGGTTTTTCATTCTCCCTCGTCTTATAGCATACAGACTATAATTTTCAACGACGAATCCTGACACCGCTTAACCACCGAAAATAGTTGATTCGGCTCAGACGGCTGTTTTTTTCAAGTGATCATAGAAGCTCATGAAGGCGTGGTCCTTCATGCAATCACGGATCTTAAATTGCGGATTTCGCGCCAGATCCGTCCCGCTGTTGCCGCAGCGATGACTGAAGGTGGTTCCCGTGCAAAGCGACCCCACCCTGCGGCTGTCTAGTTCTCTTCTGCCAAACTCGACAGGTCGGCAATGCGTGATCTATGACAACAACATATCATTCCAATGCTTTGATATGTTTTGACATATCGATGCCTGCAAACCCTCAGTCCGCCCGTCCATTTAGCCCACGGGCCTGCCGGTCTGGTGGGTGTCCAGGCCGCCATCGATGTCCTCGGAGATTTCCTGTCGAAGCTTTGGACCTTTCGCCAGGCGCCGGCCGAGCGCGGTGACGAAGGCATCATAGCGCTCGCCCGCCTTAGCATGGGCAGCCTGCGCCGCGGGCTCGGGCAACGCTGGTGTTGTCGCCAGCCAGAAGCGGACGAAAACGGCGAGCGTCTCCACTGCAATTCCGAGATCGCGCTCTTGGCGTGCCGTACGGCGATCGAGTTGATCGAGCCGCTTGGTGATCGCCGCCTCCTGTCGCTCGGCGGCATCGGGTGAAAGGAACGACTCGATGGCGGCTTCCGCGACGAGCGACCGTGAAAGATCTCGGCGCGCCGCATGTTCGGCCAGCCTGCTCATGACCTTCGGATCGAGATAGACGGACAGGCGTTGTTTGCGGGGTGACTTTGCCATCCGAGCCTCACATATCCACGCCGTCGCCGGGGTCGAGCGACGCCTGTCGCGCAATGCCCTGCATGAGGCGCGTCAGGCGACGATTGCGGACAACACTGTCTTCCATGTCGTCCTGGTGATCGATCTCGAATTCGTTCTCGGTCGAAGGCTTCACGACCAACTCGACGCGACTGAGCTCAGGTTGCCGACGACGTTCGGAATCAGTTTGGTCCTCATCCGCGGCCGACGGCGCCGACGTGGCTTCGGCAATCCAGGGACGGGAAGGCAGAGGCAGGCTGGTCCAGTCGTCAGGTCTCCCCTCCACTGCCGTCGTCAACGCCGGAGGCGGCAAGATACGCTCCTTGAAGCGTGCATCCTCATGATAGCGCGCCTTTTTGGCGCGGATCGGCGGCGCACCCGAGAGCATGACAATCTCGTCGGTGGCCGGGAGTTGCATCACTTCACCAGGCGTGAGCAGCGGGCGAGCCGTCTCGGAGCGGGAGACCATGAGATGACCGAGCCACGGCGACAGCCGGTGGCCGGCATAGTTCCTCATGGCCCTCATCTCGGTCGCTGTTCCGAGCGCATCGGACACGCGCTTGGCGGTGCGCTCATCATTGGTGGCAAAGCTTACCCGGACGTGGCAGTTGTCGAGGATTGAGTTGTTGGCGCCGTACGCCCTCTCGATCTGATTGAGGGATTGAGCGATCAGGAAGCTCTTCAGCCCGTAGCCGGCCATGAAGGCGAGCGCAGACTCGAAGAAATCGAGACGGCCAAGCGCCGGGAACTCGTCGAGCATCAGGAGCAGCCGGTGCCCTTGCGCCCTTACCTTCAGATCTTCAGTCAAGCGGCGACCGATCTGATTGAGGATCAGGCGAATGAGCGGCTTGGTCCGGTTGATGTCGGACGGCGGCACGACGAGGTAGAGTGTCGTCGGATGCTTGTCGTCGACAAGATCGGTGATGCGCCAGTCGCAGCGGCGCGTGACCTCGGCCACGACAGGATCGCGATAGAGGCCAAGGAACGACATGGCGGTAGACAGGACCCCAGAGCGCTCGTTGTCGGATTTGTTCAAGAGTTCTCGGGCGGCGCTGGCGATGACCGGGTGCGGACCGCCCTCACCCAAATGCGCCGTTTTCATCATCGCGGACAGCGTCGATTCGATCGGACGCTTTGGATCGGAGAGGAAGCCGGCAACGCCGGCAAGCGTCTTGTCCTGCTCGGCGTAGAGGACATGCAATATCGCGCCTACCAGCAGTGCATGGCTGGTTTTCTCCCAATGATTTCGCCGCTCGAGCGAGCCTTCAGGATCGACCAGGATATCGGCGATGTTTTGAACATCACGGACCTCCCATTCGCCGCGACGCACCTCGAGCAGTGGATTGTAGGATGAGGATTTCGGATTGGTCGGATCAAACAGCAGGACGCGGCCATGCCTGGCGCGGAAGCCCGCGGTGAGCTGCCAGTTCTCGCCCTTGATATCGTGGACGACGGCTGAGCTCGGCCAGGTCAGCA
>NZ_JALJRL010000054.1:0-2116 GCF_024519675.1 Mesorhizobium sp. Mes31
GTTGATTGCGACACCCATCAACCGGCGAACATCGACCGGAAACTCGCGCAGGTCGCCCTTCGACGACCCCATCCAAACTACGGGCTTTTGGTTTTTCATGCTCCCTTGCCTTATAGCATACAGACTATAATTTTCAACGAAAAATCCTGACATCGCTCAAGGCCATTTAGCCCACGGGCCTGCCGGGCTGGTGTGTGTCCAGGCCGCCATCGATGTCCTCGGAGATTTCCTGCCGAAGCTTTGGTCCTTTCGCCAGGCGCCGGCCGAGTGCGGTGACAAAGGCATCATAGCGCTCGCCAGCCTTGGCATGGGCAGCCTGCGCCGCGGGCTCGGGCAACGCTGGTGTTGTCGCCAGCCAGAAGCGGACGAAAACAGCGAGCGTCTCCACCGCGATTCCAACATCGCGCTCTTGGCGTGCGATACGCCGATCGATCTGGTCGAGCCGCTTGGTGATCGCCGCCTCCTGTCGCTCGGCGGCATCGGGTGAGAGGAACGACTCGATGGCCGCCTCCGCGACGAGCGACCGCGAAAAATCTCGACGCGCCGCATGTTCGGCCAGCCTGCTCATGACCTTCGGATCGAGATAGACTGACAGGCGTTGTTTGCGCTGTGCCTTTGCCATCGGAGCCTCACATATCCACGCCGTCGCCGGGGTCGAGCGACACCTGTCGCGCGATGCCTTGCATCAGACGCGTCAGTCGACGATTGCGGGCAACCTCGTCCTCCACGTCGTCTATGCGATCGATCTCGAATTCGTTCTCGGTCGAAGGCCTCACGACCTGCTCGACGCGACTGAGCTCAGGTTGCCGACGACGCTCGGAATCAGTTGTGTCGTCATCCGTGGCCGACGGCGCCGACGTGGCTTCAGCAATCCGGGGACGGGAAGGCAGAGGCAGTTTCGTCCAGTCGTCGGGCCTCCCCTCCACTGCCGCCACCAGCGCCGGAGGCGGCAAGATACGTTCCCGGAAGCGAGCATCCTCATGATAGCGCGCCTTTTTGGCGCGGATCGGCGGCGCACCCGAGACCATGACAATCTCGTCGGTGGCCGGCAGTTGCATCACTTCACCAGGCGTGAGCAGCGGGCGAGCCGTCTCGGAGCGGGAGACCATGAGATGACCGAGCCACGGCGACAGCCGGTGGCCAGCATAGTTCCTCATGGCTCTCATCTCGGTCGCTGTTCCCAGCGCGTCGGACACGCGCTTGGCGGTGCGCTCATCATTGGTGGCGAAGCTTACCCGGACGTGGCAGTTGTCGAGAATTGAATTGTTGGCGCCGTACGCCCTCTCGATCTGATTGAGGGATTGAGCGATCAGGAAGCTTTTCAGGCCGTAGCCGGCCATGAAGGCGAGCGCAGACTCGAAGAAATCGAGACGGCCAAGCGCCGGGAACTCGTCGAGCATCAGGAGCAGCCGGTGGCCTTGCGCCCTCACCTGCAGATCTTCGGTCAAGCGGCGACCGATCTGATTGAGGATCAGGCGAATAAGCGGCTTGGTCCGGTTGATGTCGGACGGCGGTACGACGAGGTAGAGCGTCGTCGGATGCTTGTCGTCGACGAGGTCGCTGATGCGCCAGTCGCAGCGGCGCGTGACCTCGGCCACGACAGGATCGCGGTAGAGGCCAAGGAACGACATGGCGGTGGAGAGCACGCCAGAGCGCTCGTTGTCTGATTTGTTCAAGAGCTCTCGCGCGGCGCTGGCGATGACCGGGTGCGGACCGGCTTCACCCAGATGCGCCGTTTTCATCATTGCGGACAGCGTCGATTCAATCGGACGCTTTGGATCGGAGAGGAAACCGGCGACGCCGGCAAGCGTCTTGTCCGGCTCGGCGTAAAGGACATGCAGGATCGCGCCGACCAGCAGGGCATGGCTGGTTTTCTCCCAATGGTTTCGCCTCTCAAGCGAGCCTTCGGGATCGACCAGGATGTCAGCGATGTTCTGAACGTCGCGGACTTCCCATTCGCCACGGCGCACCTCGAGCAGTGGATTGTAGGATGAGGATTTCGGATTGGTCGGATCGAACAGCAGGACACGGCCATGCCTGGCGCGGAAGCCCGCGGTGAGTTGCCAGTTCTCGCCCTTGATATCGTGGACGACGGCTGAGCTCGGCCAGGTCAGCA
>NZ_JALJRL010000055.1:0-1925 GCF_024519675.1 Mesorhizobium sp. Mes31
CAGAAACTTCTTCAAGGCTGCCGGATATGAGGCCAATTAATCGCGACACGCTTTAGCTGCGCATGGCACAGTGCTGGCGACGTTGAAGATCGATCCCGATTTCACTGCTCGTCGGTACGTCTATCACCGAGCAGGTCATCAATCCGCAACCTATGCTCCGTCGGCACTACGGCGATATGACCCGCAACTCTCGTTCGCGCTGCGCCGCGAAACAATTGCTACAACTTTCCACTTAGTGACACGGTGAATTTGTCCATTTTTTTAGCGGTTTTTTCGTCCTCACCGCGTTGGTAGCCTCCTGTAAGACCGAGATTGCCGCTTGGGGTTAAATTGTAAGTAAGAGCAGCGTCCAGCCAATCAAACGTCGCGCCGGAATACAGTTCTCGGTCTATGTGGTATGATACATGCCCTACGATTCTGTTCCAGAAAGCATCGCCTGGGCCGAACGGCTTGACCATGAGCGCAAAAGACGGCCCCAACCTTAGAGAGTTTTGGCTGCTATCTGAAAAGGGGTTGTCTCCGGACGAGGCATGATCGTACTGCATCAATACACTAGGCTGAAAACGATAGATGAGAGGCGTGCCGGGAAAGTTGCACGGAAAATCAATGCATAGCGGAAGACTTACCGGTATCCACTCTGCAGAACCTGCGATATCCGTGTAGCTGTCAACCTGATCGTTGACAATCCCAAGGGTACCTCGAAAGTAGCTCGACCAGTCGCCCATGTCGAAGCCTATTTCGCCAGTGCCTCCGACCGTAACTGTTCGTGTGCTTTTGGCGTTGGAATGATCGTCCAAATCGAATTCCGCGTATGGTGCTACATTGAACCCGATTATCGAACCGAAGTGACCGTCGTCGGCGTATTGACCCCCAAAGTTGACTGGCACGGCAACCATGCCGTGGATCGAAAAAACATTATCATGTGCAATTGCATCATGTTGAAATGAAACGGTTGCTCCCTTTGCCTGGGAAGCGGGTGTTGGACGATCAAAAAGAAAAATGTCGCTAAAGTCTTTTCTTAAAAGGAACATCGAATGAAAGCCTGATGGGTCTTCATCTCCCTGTTTTGTTTTGACGTATGGTTTTGTTGATTGATCTATATTCGCTATCGCAACAGTCTTCTCTGAATTATGTCTGTTTTTGCTGTAGAAAGCCTTTATCTTTTTCGTATCAAGACCGCCATGACCGTTATCAAACTGAGATAATAGTTTGGCAAGTTTCTCGTCATCCGCCTCGTCCGCAAAACCTTGGGCGGGGACTACTATAGCGGCCAAGAACCCTATCATTGCGAAGGTGCGCATATTGGTCACCGCTATTCGTTGTCGTTGATGAGATCGATAAGATCTCCAATTGTATTGCATCCGGCATACATAGATGGATAAAGTTTTACGGAAGTCCAATCCGCTTTGTTAAAATATTTTCCGAGCTCAACTAAAGAAGAATTGTCAAACAAAAGATCTTGCCTGAGGTCAGTTGCTTCTTTAAAATAGCTAAATGGCAAATGAAAGTGATCACTCAACCATCCTATAACTTGACTGGCGATAAATTTTCGACGAGCGATGTTTCCCATTTTGATTTCCACCATCAATAGCACTGCATGCAACCTATATTAGCACCGACTTGGCAATTGTAAATGCGTTTTGTTGAAGATATGAATACTATTAAGATCGTATCTGCCATAGGCATGCCACTGGTTTTGCCGCAGGACTGCTGTGGCCGCGTTATAGACAACAATCCGGCAAACTACATGCTGCAGGCCAACATGCTGGTCGTCGCCAACGGCCGCATCGCGTCGCCGCGCGGTGACGGTCCCGATCTCTCCATCGCCGAACTGCTCGCCAGCATCGGCCGCGACCACATCGAGGCCACGGGCGACACCATGCCGGCCAACTCGACAGCACAGGATCGCTACAAGAACTACACCA
>NZ_JALJRL010000056.1:0-1719 GCF_024519675.1 Mesorhizobium sp. Mes31
CGCTGGGCCTGCTCGTTGTCGTCCAGTTGCCGCTCGATCCGTTGTACAGCTCGGTGGAAGACATTGGTGACGGACCAGAGCAGGTCATCGAGGTCGGGTTCGAGGCGCGTGTCGCTCAGGGTGGCGATGAGGGCGTCAAAGATGTCGGCCACGGCTCCGGCCGCGTGGTCGCCACCGGGGAGCGGTCGCGGATCGGGCTCGTCGGCAAATGGGCGCCAGCCATAGAGCTGGAGTTCGGTGAGGATGTGATCGGTCGGAGAAGCGGCGTGGTGCGGTTCGGTGTCGTCGTGCTCGCTCATGGGGATGCTCCCGTCGGTTTGACCGCGACCCTCGCGGCCTTCATGGCGACGAGAGCCCACGGGCGGGACGGTTCGACACCCGCAGCGTAGCGGAGGGCCGGAGCGTAGCGGAGGATGGCGGAGGAAGGCTATTTTGCCTCGCGATGGAAAGGCGTCGCGACCAATCGCTGCCATTCGCGAGCAGTCGCGCGCCGCCGGAAAATAGTCGGCCGCCGCCATTGCCTGGCCGGCCCGATTGTGGGCCGATCGCCCTCTCGAAGGCCGGGTCGCGGTTCCCTACCGGCGGGCTCCCATCCATGCGATGCGGCCACACCGTGCGCCGCGCGCTTCCCTTCCCGGCTCACGCCGCCCATGTCAGATAGCGGATGCGATCCCTGCGCATGAGCTGGTCCGCAATCGAGGCGCGGAAGGTGGCAAGTCCGAAATGGCGGAGATCTTCATTGAAGTCCTCCGTCTTCGGCGACAGCACGATTGCCTCGATTCCGGCGTCTGTAGCGCGCTCGAGCAGACTGTCTCGGGCACCGTCACCGGCCGGATCGTTGTCGCGGATGACATAGAGCCGCCGCAGGTTCGGAGGGAACAGGATGGCAGCAAGATGGGCGGCCGAGAGTGCCGCAGCCATCGCCATGTCGGGCAAGGCGCATCTGAGCGATAGCGTCGTCTCGATGCCTTCGCCTGCCGCCACGACGCTGCCGGGTACGCCGAAGCGGACGGCGTGACCGAGAAGGTCACCCATTGCCCTACGCGGCGTGTCGATGGGTGCCTTGCCGGCGCCGTCCGGTGTGAGCCAAGTGCGGTGCGCGCCGGTCAGAAGCCCGTCCAGATCGGTAACGGCGGCAATCATCGCCGGCCAGGTCTCGGTCGGTCCATGATCGTCGGGCCGGTAGTAGCAGTGTGGATGGAACTGCAAGGCTGTGGTTCCGTGCAAAGTCGTGATGCCACGTCCACGCAAATACGTTTCCACGACGGTGCCGATGATGGGCTTCGACATGGCGACAAGACGTCGGGCTGCTTCCCCAGAACCGGCGCGAGCCGGAGGTGGCTTCGTCGTCGGCCGTGGATCGGACTCTACATCCGGCATGGCGAGGAAGGCGCGTGCCTCGTCGGCTACCTCCTTGAAATCGACCAGTCCGAGGGATTGGCGGATGACATCGAGCAGGTCGCCATGCTCGCCGGTAGCGGCGTCGGTCCATTTGCCTGGCGGTCCCTTCGGGGATGGCTGCAGACGCACGAACATCGAGCGACCCGGCGCATTGCGGACGTCGCCGACGGTCCAATAGTTGCCCTGGCGACGGCCATTGGAGAGGTAGTGGCGGCACACCGCCTCGGCATATTCGCCGAGGCGGTGTGCGAGGTAGGATGCATCGTGACGCGGAATCATGCAGCCTCCCGCTCACTGACCCGATCGATTGGGAAGCGG
>NZ_JALJRL010000057.1:0-1640 GCF_024519675.1 Mesorhizobium sp. Mes31
GCATCGGCGTGATGGGCGGGATGATCGCGGCGACGGTGATCGGCGTGTTCCTGGTGCCGCTGCTGTTCGTGACGGTGCGCCGCATCTTCAAGGGCGGGGCGGCCAGGCAGGATGCCTCGACCGACACCGGGGCCGAGGCCACGATCCATGACAATCGAGGGTAAGGGTATGACGGGTGATGATATCGCCACCAGGCGGGCCTCGGCGCGGACCAGGAGCGTAGCGGCAGGACGCGCTGTCGGGGCGCGGCTGATCGTCGTGACGCTGACGGCGACGGCGCTCGCCGGCTGCGTCGTCGGCCCGGACTACCAGAAGCCATTCCTGGCGATGCCGGCAAGCTGGAGCGGCCACGACAGGGCCATGCCGGCCAAGCCGGCGCAATTGTCGAAATGGTGGCAGCGGCTGCGCGATCCCGAACTGAACACGCTCGTCGACGAGGCGGTTGCCGGGAATCTCGACGTCGCCACGGCGAAGGCCAAGATCCGCGAGGCGCGTGCCAGCTATCGCCAGAGCAGCGCGGCACTGTTCCCGTCGGTCGACGGCTCCGGCTCGGCCACCCGCAACAAGTCGGCCACGACCACGTCGGGCTCGAGCGCCATCTACAGCGAATATCAGGCCGGCTTCGACGCCAGCTGGGAACTCGACCTGTTCGGCGCCAACCACAGGAGCGTCGAGGCCGCCCGCTATGGGCTGGACGCGTCCGAGGAGGAGCTCCGCTCGACCCTTTTGACCCTGGTGGGCGATGTCGCCTCCTACTATGCCCAGGCGCGCGGCTATCAGGCCCGCGTCGCGCTCGCCCGGCGCTCGGCCGCATCGCAAAGGCAGACCGCCGAACTCACCCGCACCATGGCGCAGGCCGGCACCGCGACGGCGGCCGATGTCGCGAAAGCCATGGGCCAGGCAAGCAGCACCGAAGCCGATATCCCGACGCTGGAAGCAAGCTATGCCGAGGCCGTGCATCGTCTCTCCGTGCTCACCGGCCGCCCGCCGGCGGCGCTGAGCGAGCGGCTGAAGCGCGGCGCACCGATCCCGGCGCCGCGCCTGCCGATGCCGACCGGCATTCCCGCCGACATCCTCTTGTCGCGCCCCGACGTGCGCATGGCGGAACGGCAATACGCGCAATACACCGCCAAGATCGGCCAGGCGGAGGCGGCGCGCTATCCCTCGGTCAGCCTGACGGGGGACATCAGCACTTCGGCCTACAAGCTCGGCGACCTCGGCAAGAATTCGTCGATCGGCTGGTCGTTCGGACCGACGCTCAGCGTGCCGGTGTTCAATGCCGGGCAGTTGAAGGCCGCCGTCGAGGTCGCCAAGGCGCAGCGCGATCAATATTTCATCGCCTACCGGTCATCGGTGCTGACCGCGCTCGAGGATGTCGAGAATGCGCTCGTGCTCCTGTCGCAGGAGCGTATCCGGATCGGCAAGCTTGCCTCGTCGGCGAAATCCTACGGCGAGGCGGCCCGCATCGAAGGCACGCTGTTCAAGGCCGGCGAGACCAGCCTTCTCGACGTGCTCGACGCCCAGCGCTCGCTCTACTCGGCGGAGGACACGCTGCTGCAAAGCCGCGTCCTGCTGGCGACCAACTACATCGCCCTCAACAAGGCGCTCGGCGGCGGCTGGGACGGCGTCGTCGACACCAC
>NZ_JALJRL010000058.1:0-1489 GCF_024519675.1 Mesorhizobium sp. Mes31
AGGGTGGCGCGGCGAGGAATTTGGACGCAGAATCATCAACGGCAGCATGGCTCACAACGGCGCTTATGACAACCATATTGCGTCAATACCGCCGCACCTGTCGCTCGTACGAAAAGACCGATAATGTTGCCTTATCGGTCGTTATAAGAATGTGTGGCATGAAGCTGTACAACTTGACACGGAAAGCCCCAAAACATACACTATCGGCATCCTGAACGCTCCAGAAGGACAGAAAAGATGCCCCGCGCCGCCGTCAGCGACAGCCAGCGCATGTCGTTTCGCATCAAACCGGCCGACAAGGCCATGATCCTGCGCGCCACCGAAATCGCCGGCGCCGCCGGCATCACCGATTTCGTGCTGCGCACGGTGCTCGAGGCGTCGCGCGACATCATCGAGCGCAACGACCGCATCGTGCTGTCCGAGCGTGATACGCTCAAGGTCCTGGAAGCGCTGGAGAACCCCCCTGCCCCGAACGAGAAGATGATCGCCGCCGCGCGCGCCCTGCCGGCCGATCTATGAGTCTTCCCGATTGGCGCGAGGAACCGGTCGGCCGCCATCACGATCGGGAAAATTTCGACTGCGGCGACGATGCCATGAACGGGTTTCTGCGCAACCATGCCCGCAAGAACCATGAGCGCGGCGCCTCGAAGACGTTCCTGGCCGTGAGCAAGGCGGACGAGGTCCTGCTCGGCTTCTACACATTAAGTCCCGGCGAGGCCGAATTCGAACAGGTTCCGGAGAAATTTCGAAAAGGCCTTGGCCGCTACGCGGTCGGCGGATTTCGTCTGGCGCGTCTTGCTGTGTCGCGAAGTGCGCAGGGCAAAGGACTGGGCGGCCAGCTGCTGATGGCGGCGGGCCTGCGCTGCATTCGGGCCGCCACCGAGGTCGGTGGAACGCTGATGCTCATTGACGCCAAGGACGAGCGGGTTGCGAAGTGGTATCGGTCCTACGGCGCCTTGAGCCTCGACGATCGGCCATTGTCCCTGTTCCTGCCGCTCGCTTCCTTCGAAGCCGGCTTGCGCCTCGGGGGAAAACTGTAGCCATGGTGTCCCAGCGCAACGCAGACGAGGTTCCTGGCAACGATCTGCCTGACATCGTCGACGTCGTTCGGGAAATGGGCCGTGTGCCCGAGCAGCTGGCCGATGCCGCCCAAGCGCCCTCCCCTCCCCTTCCGGTTGACCAGAAGGCCGACCGCCCTTGCCTGCTCAAGCACCAGACGGTTTCGGGTGTGGGCGATCCGTTCGCCCGTTTCGGTTGCCGAGGCGGGATGAGCAGGCATCCATGGTCGCCATGCGTTGAACAAAAAATGCAAGGCGGCAGCATGCTGTACTTGCGGGACGTCAACGCATCATGCTCTGAACCGATCGTGTGCCGTTAGCCGCACGGCAGGCGGCTCCGCCTCGTTCCAGCGATAGATCTCGGAGCGTAGATAGCGGAGTTCGTCATCGTAAAGGTCTTCATCAATCTCGATCCACCAAGCCTTCGGCCG
>NZ_JALJRL010000059.1:0-1194 GCF_024519675.1 Mesorhizobium sp. Mes31
AGGAGCCGGATCGATGTCCTTCGCCGACGCACATGCCTTCGCCTTCAGCCTCGCCACCACCCTCATGGTCGCCATCGTCATCTTTCGTGCCGGCGACGGCACTCTCTCGGTCGTACCGGCGAACGAGTATGACGGCGACGACACCGCCATCATCAGCGAAATCGACCCGTTCGCCCCATGACGGGGGCGAACATCGCGCCTGGCGATGCAAGAATACGGTTGCATCAGTTTGAATCTCACAAAATCAAAGCGGTTGGAATTGACTCGCTAACCCACTGTCGGAAGCGTACAATCCTAAAGTCGTCCGCCTTTCACGGCATACGGGCGCTTGAAAGAGTCGATCACGCTTTCGCCCAATAGGGAGATGCGAGATGACCATTCGCGGAACGGCTGACGAGATACAGTTGGCAACACTTACCAGAATTCTAGACGACTATTGCGAGCAAGCCGGCATGGAAGGGTCGCACCCAGCGCGGGAGCATTTGGCGCGCCGCCTGATCGCTCTTTTCAGCGGCGGCATTGATAGCCCAGACCATATCAAGATGGCTCTGGACGCTGTCTCAAACGATTGGAAGCTCCACGGAACCCATTCGCAAGGGTTCTAAGGCCGACTGGTCTTAACCGCTGACTGAGGCTGGGCGAAGCTGGCGATCACGCTGGTCTTCGTCGCTCCCGCGATGGTTGCCGGCTACCATGCCACCCATGGCATCGCGAAGCACATGATGCCTTCGGAAACCTGGCAGATCGTCTTTTCCGTCATTGGCGCGACCGCCGTCGGCGTCACGGCATATCTCCGGGTCGCGGGCATGACAGCCGCCGACCAATCCGGCAGGGACGTGGTTCGAGCCTAGACCCGCGCGGGCGAGGCGGGTGGACCAGACCGACGAAGACCTAGCCACCTCATTATCGGTGGTTGGAGCAATCGGGTTCCATGCCAGGATCGAGCAACGGCCACGTGCCGGCGCGGCCCCGTGTGTGGACTTGGACACTCTTCGGACGATGCCCATGGCAGGCCGACCAGTCGGTAGCAGGACGGCAGCGCGGGCGGTGGCGGCGGCGTTGCAGGTGCGCGGAATCTGTGCCTGGAATGCGTGGGCGATGCCGGTGAAAACTGTAGCGATCTGACGAAGGCGCGTTGCACGCCAACGTCTCCGTTGCCAATCTGTCCCAAGAGCGCTCCAAACGGCCTCTTCA